>DASSKL010000009.1 GCA_035690485.1 Mycobacteriales bacterium
GATCGAACCGGCATGGCCAGCTTGGAAGGCTGGGGCTCTGCCATTGAGCTACGCCCGCGACGAGCACCCGCGGGCCGGGTCCGTACGAGGACGGTCCCGTAGACTCGCGTGATGCCGCGGGGCGTAGCGTAGTGGCTAGCGCGCCTGCTTTGGGAGCAGGAGATCGGGAGTTCGAGTCTCCCCGCCCCGACTTCGCCGTCAGTTCGAAGCCGTTTCAGAGGAGAACCGTCCCGTGAAGAGCGCCGTCGAGACCCTCGGCCCGACCCGCGTTCGGCTCACCGTCGAGGTGCCCTTCGACGACCTGAGGCCGTCGGTCGACGCGGCGTACAAGAAGGTCGCCCAGCAGGTGCGCATCCGGGGCTTCCGGCCGGGCAAGGTGCCGCCGCGCATCCTCGACCAGCAGGTCGGCCGCGGCACGATCCTGCAGGAGGCGATCCAGGAGGCACTGCCGCAGCTCTACGGTCAGGCCATCCGCGACAACGAGGTGCAGGTGCTCGGCCACCCCGAGCTCGAGGTCACCGAGTTCAACGACGGCGACGAGCTGAAGTTCACCGCCGAGGTCGACGTGCGGCCCGAGCTCGAGCTGCCCGACTACGAAGGGCTTCCCGTCACCGTCGACGACGCCGTCGTGGGCGACGAGGAGGTCAACGAACAGGTCGACGGGTTGCGCGAGCGCTTCGCCGTGCTCACCGGAGTCCAGCGGCCGGTCGAGACCGGCGACTACGTGATGATCGACATCAAGAGCAGCGCCGACGGCGAGGAGATCGACGCCGCCTCCGCCACCGGCCTGTCCTACGAGGTCGGCAGCAACTACCTTGCGCCAGGCCTCGACGAGGCACTGGTCGGACTGTCCGAAGGCGAGTCCAAGACGTTCACGACCTCGCTCGCGGCCGGTCCGCGCGCCGGTGACGACATCGACATGACGGTCACCGTGCGCAGCGTCAAGGCCAAGGAGCTGCCCGAGCTCGACGACGACTTCGCCCAGACGGCCAGCGAGTTTGACACTCTGGCGGAACTGCGTGACGACGTACGCCAGCGGCTGGAGCGCGTCCACCGGCTCCAGCAGGGTCTGCAGGCGCGCGACCGCGTCCTCGAGGTGCTGCTCGAGCGGGTCGAGGTGCCGGTGCCCGAGCACGTGCTCGGTGACGAGGTCGCCTGGCGCAAGCAGTCCATGCAGCGCCAGCTGGAGCAGGCGGGTCTCACCGAGGAGGCCTACGCCGAGGCCGAGGGCAAGTCCGTAGAGGACATCGAGAAGGAGATCGACGACAACGCCCGGCAGGCCATCAAGGCGCAGTTCGTGCTCGACGCGATCGCGGCCAAGGAGGAGTTCGGCGTCACCGAGACCGACCTGACCGAGCAGATCATGCAGCGCTCGCGGCAGTCCGGCGTCACCCCGGAGCAGCTGGTCGGCCAGATCATGCAGTCGGGCCAGCTCGGCGCGCTCGCCGGCGAGGTGCTGCGCACCAAGGCGCTCGCGCTGATCCTCGAGCACGCCAAGATCACCGACGAGTCGGGCAACGAGATCGACCTCGAAGCCCTCGACATTCCCGGCGCGAGCTCCGATGGCGCGGAGACCGTCGAGATCGCCGAGGTCGAGGTCGAGGAGACGGCGTACGCCGAAGACGACGCGAGCGACGCCGAGACGCAGGAGGACGCGGAGACCGCTACGCCCACGGCGTAGCACGCTCACAGCGAACATCGCCCCTTCGCGGGAAGCGCGTTCCATCGACGGCGTTAGGGTCGATGAGACGTGATCGTCAGCGACGAAGCAGGTGAGCCAGTGAGCAAGGCCGTGTCCGGCATCGAGCCCGTGACCGCCCGCGGGTCGGTCAGCGGGATGAATCTCGGCGACCAGGTCTACGACCGGTTGCTCCGCGAGCGCATCGTGTTCCTCGGCAGCGCGGTCGACGACCCGGTCGCCAACACGATCTGCGCGCAGCTGCTGCTGCTCTCCGCCGAAGACCCCGAGCGCGACATCTACCTCTACATCAACTCCCCGGGCGGCTCGGTCACCGCCGGCATGGCCATCTACGACACGATGCAGTACGTCGAGAACGACGTGGCCACCGTCGGGCTCGGCCTCGCCGCATCGATGGGGCAGTTCCTGCTGTGCGCCGGCGCCAAGGGCAAGCGCTACGGCCTGCCGCACGCGCGGATCATGATGCACCAGCCGTCCGGCGGCATCGGCGGCACCGCGAGCGACATCGCGATCCAGGCCGAGCAGATGCTCTACACGAAGAAGACCATGCAGGAGCGCATCGCGTTCCACACCGGGCAGTCGGTGGAGCAGATCGAGAAGGACTCCGACCGCGACCGCTGGTTCACCGCCGAGGAAGCCAAGGACTACGGCTTCATCGACCACGTCGTCGCGACCGCCCGCGAGGTGCCCAGCGCCGGGGCCGTCTCATGAGGTTCGACGCCGCCCAGCCCCTTCGAGCCCCGGAGACGAGTGTGTCCCAGCCGGCCGCCCGCTACGTCCTGCCGCACGTCCTCGAGCAGTCGACCCGCGGCGAGCGGTCCTGGGACGTCTACAGCTACCTGTTCCGCGAGCGCATCGTCTTCCTCGGCCAGGCGATCGACGACGTGGTGGCCAACGACGTGATGGCGCAGCTGCTCCTGCTCGAGTCGCAGGACCCCGACCGCGACATCTTCCTCTACATCAACTCGCCCGGCGGCTCGTTCACGGCGCTCACCGCGATCTACGACACGATGCAGTTCATCCGGCCCGACATCCAGACCTACTGCATGGGGCAGGCCGCCTCCGCCGCCGCGGTGATCCTCGCCGCGGGCACCAAGGGCAAGCGCTACGCCCTCGAGCACGCCCGCATCCTGATCCACCAGCCCTACAGCGAGGGCGGCGGCCAGGGCAGCGACATCGAGATTCAGGCCCGCGAGATCCTGCGCATGCGCTCGCTCCTCGAGGAGCTGATCTCCAAGCACTCGAAGCAGAAGGTCGACGCCGTCCGCAAGGACATCGAGCGCGACAAGATCCTCACCGCCCAGGAGGCCGTCGACTACGGCCTCGTCGACGAGGTGATCACTACCCGCAAGCTGTCGAGCGTGAGCTGAGGCCGGTCAGGGGACCGGCCGCGGCTACGCCTCAGGCGAAACCCGCAAGGTTGGGCTGTCCAAAGCCGAAGGAAACGGTACCGTCGTCATACGGCCCGAAGCCGTACACCCGTGAGGGCGGCTCCGAGGAGCGGGGCCGGTCCGCAGGAGTGAGGAGACACCCGCGTGGCACGCATCGGTGACGGCGGTGACCTGCTGAAGTGCTCCTTCTGCGGCAAGTCTCAAAAGCAGGTCAAGAAGCTCATCGCGGGCCCGGGCGTCTACATCTGTGACGAGTGCATCGACCTCTGCAACGAGATCATCGAGGAGGAGCTCTCCGAGTCCTCCGACGTCACCTTCGACGACCTGCCCAAGCCGCGGGAGATCTACGACTTCCTCGACGCCTACGTCGTCGGGCAGGACGAGGCGAAGAAGACCCTCTCGGTCGCCGTCTACAACCACTACAAGCGGGTGCAGGCCGGCGGCGCCGACAAGGACCCGGTCGAGCTGGCCAAGTCCAACATCCTGCTGCTCGGCCCCACCGGGTGCGGCAAGACGTTGCTGGCTCAGACTCTGGCGCGGATGCTCAACGTGCCGTTCGCGATCGCCGATGCCACCGCGCTCACCGAGGCCGGCTACGTCGGTGAGGACGTCGAGAACATCCTGCTCAAGCTGATCCAGGCCGCCGACTACGACGTCAAGAAGGCCGAAACCGGCATCATCTACATCGACGAGGTCGACAAGATCGCTCGTAAGAGCGAAAACCCGTCGATCACCCGTGACGTCTCCGGCGAGGGTGTCCAGCAGGCGCTGCTGAAGATCCTGGAGGGCACCACCGCGAGCGTCCCGCCGCAGGGTGGTCGCAAGCACCCGCACCAGGAGTTCATCCAGATCGACACCACCAACGTGCTGTTCATCTGCGGCGGTGCGTTCGCGGGCCTCGACAAGATCATCGAGTCGCGCATCGGCAAGAAGTCGGTCGGCTTCGGCGCCGTGCTGCGCCCCGCGGGCGCGCTCGACGCGGCCGACGTCTTCGGCGACGTGATGCCCGAGGACCTGCTCAAGTACGGCATGATCCCCGAGTTCATCGGCCGGCTGCCGGTGATCACCAGCGTGCAGAACCTCGACCGCGAGGCGCTCACCCGCATCCTCACCGAGCCGAAGAACGCGCTGGTCAAGCAGTACCGCCGGCTCTTCGAGCTCGACGGTGTCGAGCTCGAGTTCAGCGACGACGCGCTCGAGGCGATCGCCGACCAGGCGATCCTCCGGGGCACCGGCGCCCGCGGTCTGCGCGCGATCATGGAAGAGGTCCTGCTCTCGGTGATGTACGACATCCCGAGCCGCAAGGACGTCGCCCGTTGCGTGGTGACCGGGGAGGTCGTGCTCGAGCACGTCAACCCGACCTTGGTCCCGCGCGAGACCCCCAAGCGCGAGCGCCGCGAGAAGAGCGCGTAGCCGCTCTCAGACGGTCACGTCGACGCGCAGCTCACCCTCGCCCGGCTCGAACGACAGCTCGCCGATGTGCCCGACCTCGCGCAGGTCGTCGGCGGCCAACCGCACCCGGTCGACCACATCGGCCCCACCGCTCACCACGGCCTTTGCGACGTCGGCCCGCATCGACAGCTTCGCCTCGCTCTTGCCGCGCCGCACCTGGGTCAGCGCGTCGCTGACCGCGGCGATGACCGCCGCGTCACCGCCGCCCGCGAGTCCACGCAGCTCGTCGGCGGACGGCCACGACGCCCGGTGCACCGAGCCTTCCTGCCACCACGACCAGACCTCCTCGCAGGTGAACGCGAGGAACGGCGCGAACAACCGCTGCAGTGTCGACAGCGCGGCGGCGAGCGACGCCCGGGCCGACGCGGCCGGCGCCTCGCCGAGCCCACCGTAGGCGCGCTCCTTGACCAGCTCGACGTAGTCGTCGCAGAACGTCCAGAAGAACGTCTCCGTGACTTCGAGCGAGCGGGCGTAGTCGTAGTCGTCGAACGCCTCGGTCGCTCGTCGCACGACCTCACCGAGCGCGGCCAGCATCGAGCGGTCGACCGGCGCCGTGATCGCGGCCGGGTCGCGTGCCGCCCCCAGCCCGAGGACGAACTTAGACGCGTTGAGCATCTTGATCGCCAACCGCCGGCCGACCTTGATCTGGCCGACGTCGAACGCCGTGTCGGTGCCGGGCCGGCCGCTCGCCGCCCAGTAGCGCACCGCGTCGGACCCGTGCTCCTCGAGCAGCGCGATCGGCGTGATGACGTTGCCCTTGGACTTCGACATCTTCTTGCGGTCGGGGTCGAGCACCCACCCGTTGATCGTCGTGTCGCGCCAGGGCAGCTCGCCGAACTCCAGGTGCGCGCGCACCACGGTCGAGAACAGCCAGGTGCGGATGATCTCCGGGCCCTGCGGGCGCAGGTCCATCGGGAAGACCCGGCCGAACAGGTCGGGGTCGTCCTCCCAGCGCCCGGCGATCTGTGGGGTCAGCGACGAGGTCGCCCAGGTGTCCATGACGTCCGGGTCGCCGATGAAGCCGCCGGGCTTGCCGCGCTGCTCCTCGGTGAACCCCGGTGGGGTGTCGGCGCTCGGGTCGATCGGCAGGATGTCCTCGGCGGGGACCAGCGGCGCGGCGTAGACCGGCTCGCCGCTCTCGTCGAGGCGGTACCACAGCGGGATCGGTACGCCGAAGAACCGTTGCCGGCTGATCAGCCAGTCGCCGGCGAGGCCCTGCACCCAGGTCTCGTAGCGGTGGTGCATGTGCGGCGGGTGCCAGCGCAGCTGCTCACCACGCGCCAGCAGCTCGGCGCGCACGGCCTGGTCACGGCCGCCGTTGCGGATGTACCACTGCCTGCTGGTGACGACCTCGAGCGGCCGGTCGCCCTTCTCGTAGAACTTCACCGGGTGGGTGATCGGCTTGGGCTCGCCGTCGAGGTCGCCGGCGGACGACAGCAGCTCGACGATCTTCGCGCGGGCCTGCTTGGCGGTCAGCCCGGCCAGCTGCGACCAGGCGCCGTTGTCGGGCACGTCGGCCGGCGGAGTGGTCACGATCCGCCCGTCGCGGCCGAGCACGCTGCGCACCGGCAGGTCGAGCTCGCGCCACCAGACCACGTCGGTCAGGTCGCCGAACGTGCAGATCATCGCGATGCCGGACCCCTTGTCCGGGTCGGCGAGGGCGTGCGCCTTGACCGGCACCTCGACCCCGAACAGCGGCGTGCGCACGGTCGTGCCGAACAGCGGCTGGTAGCGCTCGTCGTCGGGGTGGGCGACCAGCGCGACGCAGGCGGGGATCAGCTCCGGCCGGGTCGTCTCGATGTAGACCGGGTCGGCGCCGGTGAAGCGGACCCGGTGGTAGGCCCCGGGCACCTCCCGATCCTCGAGCTCGGCCTGGGCCACCGCCGTACGGAAGTCGACGTCCCACAGCGTCGGCGCCTCGGCCGCATAGGCCTCGCCGCGGGCGAGGTTGCGCAGGAACGCCCGCTGCGACGCCCGCTGCGCCACCGGCCCGATCGTCGTGTAGGTCTGCGCCCAGTCGACCGACAGGCCGAGCCGGCGCCACAGCTGCTCGAAGACCTGCTCGTCCTCGGCGGTCAGCCGCAGGCACAGCTCCACGAAGTTGGGCCGAGAGATCGCGATCGGCTGCTTCGGCGGGGTATCCGGCGGGGTGAAGCCGGGGTCGTAGGGCAGGCTCGGCTCGCACCGCACGCCGTAGTAGTTCTGCACCCGGCGCTCGGTCGGCAGGCCGTTGTCGTCCCACCCCATCGGGTAGAAGAGCATCCGCCCGCGCATCCGGTGGTAGCGCGCGATGCTGTCGGTCTGCGCGTAGCCGAAGACCGACCCCATGTGCAGCGACCCGCTGACGGTGGGCGGCGGGGTGTCGATCGAGAAGATCTCGTCACGACCGCGGCTGCGGTCGAAGCGGTAGGTGCCCTGCTCGTCCCATACCCGCGCCCACCGATCCTCGATTCCGTCGAGGGTCGGCTTTTCCGGGACGCGTGCGGACGGGTCGGGCATGGTCACCATGCTAGGTCGAGGCTCCTACGATCCTGTGGTGAGCAACGGCGAGGTCGATCCGCTGACGCGCGTCGAGAAGGCACTCGATGCCCGCGGCCCGACCCGCATGTCACCGGGCCACTCGCGCATCCACGATTTGCTCGGTCTGCTCGGGGACCCGCATCGGGCCTATCCCTCGATCCACCTGACCGGCACCAACGGCAAGACGAGCACCACCCGGATGATCGACACGCTGCTCGGCGGCCTCGGCCTGCGGACCGGCCGTTACATCAGCCCGCACCTGGAGTCGATCACCGAACGGATCGCGATCGACGGGCAGCCGCTCAGCAACGAGCGCTTCGCCGAGGTCTACGACGAGATCGAGCCCTTCGTCGACATCGTCGACGGGCGGCACGACCCGGGCGTCAGCTACTTCGAGGTCGTCACCGCGATGGCGTTCGCCGCCTTCGCCGATGCACCCGTCGACGTCGCGGTCGTCGAGGTCGGGCTCGGCGGCCGGTTCGACACCACCAACGTGCTGCACGCCCCGGTCGCGGTGATCACCCCGATCTCGCTCGACCACACGCAGGTCCTCGGCTCCACCGTCGCGGAGATCGCCGCCGACAAGGCCGGCATCGTGTACGACGGGGCCACGCTGGTCACCGCGCAACAGCCGCCGGAGGCGGCGGAGGTGCTGCTCCGGCGGGCGGTCGAGGTGGGCGCCACGGTAGCCCGCGAAGGGATGGAGTTCGGCGTCGTCCACCGCTCCGTGGCGGTAGGCGGCCAGCTGCTCACCCTGCAGGGACTCGCAGAGCGCTACGACGACGTCTTCCTGCCGCTGCACGGCGCGCACCAGGCCGGCAACGCAGCCTGCGCGCTGGCTGCGGTCGAGGCGTTCCTCGGCGTCGGCGCCCGCGAGCCGCTCGCGGCCGACATCGTCCGCGACGCGTTCGCCTCCGTCGAGTCACCCGGACGCCTCGAGGTGCTGCGGCGAGGGCCGACCGTCATCGTCGACGGCGCGCACAACCCGGCCGGCGCCGATGTGCTCGTCGCCGGGCTGCAGGAGGCCTTCGCGTTCCGCCGCATCGTCGGGGTCGTCGCGGTGCTGGGCGACAAGGACGTGGCCGGCATCCTCGCCGCGCTCGAGCCGCTGCTCGCCGAGGTCGTCGTCACCCAGAACTCCTCGCCTCGGGCCATGCCGGTCGACGACCTGGCGGCGCTGGCGGCCGAGGTCTTCGGCGAGGACCGCGTGACCGTCGCTTCTCGGCTCGACGAGGCGATCGACGAGGCGATCCGACTGGCCGAGGACGACCCGTCGCTCGTCGGCGACGCCGGTGTCGGCGTGCTGGTCACCGGGTCGATCGTCACGGTCGGCGAGGCCCGGCGCCTGCTGCGACCTACCCTGGGCCGGTGAGCACGGCCGCCCCGACCCAGAGCCCCGCGGCCCCGGCGCGCGATCCCCGCAAGGGGCTGCGCGGGGTCGGTGCCGGCCTGCTGGTGCTCGAGTCGTTCACGGTGATGTTCGCGATGCTCGCGGTCTTCGGCACCAGCAACACCGATGGCCACGTCGCGGGCACCAAGCTCGCGACGCTCGGCGGCATCGCCGCAGCGTTGTTCGTCGCCGGGTTCCTGATGCGGCTGCCCTGGGGACGGGCACTGGGCACGGCGCTGCAGGTCGTCGTCCTCGGCACCGGCGGATGGATCCACCCGCTGCTGTTCGTCGCGGTGCTGTTCGGCTCGATGTGGGCGGTCTACCTGCGGATGTGGCGAAATCTCATGGTGGAGCTCGGCCAGGTACGCTGACGCGGCCCATCGGCACGATCTCCTGGAGTCCCCGCCTTGAGCACCGAGCGCACCCTTGTCCTGGTCAAGCCCGACGGCGTCCGCCGCGGCCTGGTGGGGGAGGTGATCGGGCGGCTCGAGCGCAAGGGACTCTCGCTCGTCGCCCTCGAGCTGCGCACGCTCGACCGCGCGACCGCCGAGCAGCACTACGCCGAGCACACCGACAAGCCGTTCTTCGGTGAGCTCGTCGACTTCATCACCGGCGGCCCGCTGGTGGCGATGGTCGTCGAGGGCCCGCGCGCGGTGGAGGCGGTGCGCAACCTCATGGGCGTGACCGATCCGGTCGCCGCGACTCCCGGCTCGCTGCGCGGCGACTACGCGCTCGAGATCGGCCAGAACATCGTGCACGGCTCTGACTCGCCGGACTCCGGTCGCCGCGAGGTCGCGCTGTTCTTCCCGCGACTGGGCTGACCCGCGGACTCACTCGACGGTGAGCAGGGCATATCGGGTGCCGATCCGGTCGCCGACACCTGCCGCCACCGGACCACTTCTCGGTACGATGCTGTCCGTGGGCCCGTCCGTCCGGACCCCTCCTCGCGCGCTCTCTCGGAAGGTCTTCGGCTTCCCATGGCCAACAACATGTCGTTCCTCGGTCGTGACATGGCCGTGGACCTTGGCACCGCCAACACCCTCGTCTACGTCCGCGGCAAGGGCATCGTGCTCAACGAGCCGTCGGTCGTCGCGATCAACACCAACACCTCGGGCATCCTCGCGGTCGGCACGGAGGCCAAGCGGATGATCGGGCGCACGCCCGGCAACATCGTCGCGATCCGCCCGCTCAAGGACGGCGTGATCGCCGACTTCGAGACCACCGAGCGGATGCTGCGCTACTTCATCCAGAAGGTGCACCGCCGCCGCCACTTCGCCAAGCCCCGCATTGTCGTCTGCGTCCCGTCGGGCATCACCGGGGTCGAGCAGCGGGCGGTCAAGGACGCCGGTTACCAGGCCGGCGCGCGCAAGGTCTACATCATCGAGGAGCCGATGGCCGCGGCGATCGGCTCCGGGCTGCCGGTGCACGAGCCGACCGGCAACATGGTGGTCGACATCGGCGGCGGCACGACCGAGGTCGCGGTCATCTCCCTCGGCGGCATCGTGACCAGCCAGTCGATCCGCACCGGCGGCGACGAGATGGACGGCGCGATCATCTCCTACGTCAAGAAGGAGTACTCGCTGATGCTCGGCGAGCGCACCGCCGAGGAGATCAAGATGGCCATCGGCTCGGCGTTCCCGATGCCCGACGAGCCGCACGCCGAGATCCGTGGCCGCGACCTGGTCTCCGGCCTGCCGAAGACGATCGTGGTCAGCGCCGAGGAGATCCGCAAGGCGATCGAGGAGCCGGTCAACGCGATCGTCGACGCGGTCAAGACCACGCTCGACAAGTGCCCGCCGGAGCTGTCCGGCGACGTGATGGACCGCGGCATCGTGCTGACCGGAGGCGGCGCGCTGCTGCGCGGGCTCGACGAGCGGCTGCGGCACGAGACCGGCATGCCGATCCACATCACCGACAGCCCGTTGCACTCGGTGGCGATGGGGGCCGGCAAGTGCGTCGAGGAGTTCGAGGCGCTGCAGCAGGTGCTCATCTCCGAGCCCCGGCACTGAGGACGGCGCGGCCCGTCGGGCCCGCCTGGACCGGCCATGAGAGAAACGCCGCGCACACGCTTGGTGTTGACCTTGCTCGTGCTGACGGCGTTCACCCTCATCACGCTCGACTACCGCGCCGGCAAGGGCTCCCCGTTCGAGCACGTACGCCGCAGCGCTGACGCGGTCCTCGGCCCGATCGAGGGCGCGGTCGCCGCCGCCGTACGTCCCGTTGCCGACGCGTTCTCCCGGCTGGGCGGCGGGGGTGGTGGTGCCAAGGTCCGCCAGCTGGAGAAGGAGAACGCCGACCTGCGCGCCCAGGTCGAGCGAGGCGCCGCCGACCGGTCGCGGCTCACCGAGCTGGAGAAGCTCACCGGGCTGGCGGGCGTCGGGCGGTTGCGGATCGTGGCCGCCAACGTCGTCGGGGTCGGCGGCAGCGGGGGCTTCGAGTGGACCGCCACGATCGACGTCGGCTCGCGCGACGGCGTCCAGCCGCTGATGTCGGTGATCAGCGGGGACGGGCTCGTCGGGCGGGTGAAGACGGTCGGCCCCCGCTCCTCGACCGTGCTGCTCGCCATGGACCCGCAGTCGCAGGTCGGCGCGCGCGTCGCCACCACCGGGTTCATCGGCTGGGTGCGCGGCGGCGGCTCGGGCCCGATGACGTTCACGCTGCTCGACGCCCACGCGGCGCTGAAGCAGGGGCAGCAGCTCGTCACCTTCGGCTCGGAGAACGACCGGCCCTACATCCCCGAGATCCCCATCGGCACGATCACCAAGGTCGAGAGCACTCCGGGCGCGCAGACGCGCACCGCGCTGGTCGAGCCGTTCACGAAGTTCACCGCGCTCGACCCGGTCGCCGTCGTCATCGCCGCGCCCCGTGACATCCCGCGCGACAGCCTGCTGCCGGCGCCTCCGCCGAAGCCCACCCCGACCGCACCCGCGTCACCGCCGCCGGCGACGACCGGACCGTCGGCCGGCCCGTCCCCCGGCGCCACGAAGCCCGGCGGCTGACGTGCGTCCGTTGCGGGTGCTGCTGTTCGCGGTCCTGGCCGTCACCGCGCTGCTGCTGCAGGTCAGCGTCTTCGGGCTGCTGCCGCTGCCGCAGGCCCGTCCCGACGTGCTGCTCGTCGTGGTCGTCGGCTGCGCGCTGGTGTCCGGCCCGATGGGCGGGTCGGTCATCGGCTTCGCGATCGGCCTGCTGGCCGACGTCGCCCCGCCGGCCGACCACACGCTCGGCCGCTGGGCGCTGGTCTACGCCCTGGTCGGCTACGCGGCCGGCATGCTCGAGGACCTCGAGGAGCGGTCGGTCCTCGCCTCGATGGCGGTCGTCGCCGTCGCCACCGCCGCCGCCGTCGCCGTCTACGCGACGCTCGGCGCGATGGTCGGCGACCAGCGGGTGACGACCGCCGTGCTGTCCCACAACCTGCCGTTCATGGTCCTGTACGACGTGGTGCTCGCGCCCTTCGTCCTGCCGCTGATCGCCGCGATCGACCGGCGGCTGCAGCCCGAGGGCGGGCTGTCGTGAACCAGCGCACCGACGCCTCGCGGCAGCGGTTGTTCGTCCTGCGTGTGCTCGTTTTTTCCTTGCTGCTCACGCTTTTCGGCCGGCTCTGGTACATGCAGGTGCTCGCCGGCGACAGCTACGCGCAGGCGGCCGCCGACAACCGCACCCGTGAGGTGGTGACGCCGGCGGCCCGCGGCCAGATCCTCGACGACTACGGGCGGCCGCTGGTGACCAACCGCACCTCGCTCGTCGTCTCGGTCGACCGCATCAAGCTGGAGCGGCAGCCCGACGGCGGCAAGACCGTGCTGCACCGGCTGGCCCAGGTGCTCGGCGTCAGCGACCAGGACCTTCAGGACCGCATCCGGCTCTGCTCGGCGAAGGTGCCCAAGCCCTGCTGGAACGGCTCGCCCTACCAGCCGATCCCGGTCACCGAAGACGTCGACATCCGTCAGGCCTTGCAGATCCTCGAGCGGCAGGAGGAGTTCCCCGGGGTGTCCGCCGACGTCCAGTCGGTGCGCGACTACCCGCTGCCCGACGGGGCGCTCGCCTCGCACGTCATCGGCTACCTCGGCCCGATCTCCGACCAGGAGCTGGCCAAGCTGTCGCAGGCCCAGCAGGACCTGCGGCGCAACACCCTCGTCGGACGGGCGGGCCTCGAGCAGTCTTACGACACCTACCTGCGCGGGCGCCCCGGGGTGAAGACGGTCGCGGTCGACCACCTCGGCGCGGTCACCGGGGTCGTCGCCGACCACCCGCCGCAGGCGGGCGACACGCTCGTCACGAGCATCGACGCCGCGGTCCAGCACCTGCTCGAGACCTCACTCGCCCAGGGCGTGCAGCAGGCCCGCACCCGCAGCGACAACACTGGGGCGCCGTACAAGGCCGACAGCGCCGCCGGGGTCATCCTCGACGCGCAGACGGGTCACATCGTGGCGATGGCGTCCTACCCGACCTACCAGCCGCAGATCTGGGCCGGCGGCCGGATCTCCGAGGCCGACTACAAGGGGCTGACGAACCCCGCGACCGGCTACCCGCTGCTCGACCGGGCGACCCTCGGCCAGTACGCCCCCGGCTCGACGTTCAAGCTGATCTCCACCGCCGGGCTCGTGCAGGACGGCATCGCCAACCTCAACAGCAGCTACGAGTGCTCCTCGTCCTACACGATCGGCGGCCGCACGTTCCACAACTTCGAGGGCGAGACGTTCGGCGCGATCAACCTGCACACGACCATCGTCAAGTCCTGCGACACCGTCTACTACCGCCTGGCCTACCAGGACTGGCTGCGCGACCAGGCGCTGGTCAAGGCCGGCAAGCCGCCCGTCGAGGGCGTGCAGAAGATGGCCCGTGAGTTCGGCCTGGGCGAGCCGACCGGCGTCGACCTGCCGGCCGAGGCGACCGGCCTGATCGAGGACCGCAAGACCAAGCAGAAGCAGTGGGAGGAGTTCTACCGGCCCAACGCCTGCAAGGGCGCCAACAACCCGGCATTCGACGCCGAGCGCCGCGCCTTCGACCTCGACGTCTGCAAGTACGGCAACATCTACAACCCGGGCGACCAG
This sequence comes from Mycobacteriales bacterium, assembly GCA_035690485.1. NCBI lineage: Bacteria > Bacillati > Actinomycetota > Actinomycetes > Mycobacteriales > Mycobacteriales bacterium. The sequence goes on from DASSKL010000009.1 coordinate 13,501, forward strand.
GCCAACTTCGACATCGGCCAGGGCACTGTGCTCGCCACCCCGTTGCAGATGGCTGTCGCCTACGCCGCGCTCGTCAACGGCGGCAAGGTCTACGAGCCGCGCATCGGCAAGGCGCTGCTCTCGCCGGCCGGCAAGGTCGTCAAGCAGCTCGACGCCCCCGTACGCCGCACCCTCGACGTGCCACCCGGCGTGCTGGACTACATCCGCGCCGCCATGGAGGACGTGCCCAAGGTCGGCACCGGCGAGAGCGCGTTCCAGGGCTTCCCGTTCGACCGCATCACGGTCGGCGGCAAGACGGGCACCGCCGAGGTCAACGGCAAGCAGGACACCGCGTGGTTCGCGTCGTTCGCGGGCCTGCCCGGGCAACCGGCGCGCTACGTCGCGGTCGTCATGGTCACCCAGGGCGGCCAGGGCGGCCTCACCTCCGCCCCGATCGTGCGGCACCTGTGGGACGGCATCTTCGGTCTGGCCCCCGGCTCGACCGCCGCCATGCCCGGCGGCCTCCCGCCCGCCCAGCTGCCGGCCATCCGGCCCGACGGCACCGTCGCCCCGCCGGCGAGGCCGAGCCGATGACGTCGACGACCCCGCGCCACGCGCCCTACGCGACCCGCCGCCGGGAGACCGTGCGCAGCCGCGCCCTCGACCGCGACTCGCCGCTGTGGCGCCTCGACTGGACGCTGCTCGCCGCGGTCTTCGCCCTGGTCGCCGCCGGTGCGGTCCTGGTCTGGTCGGCCACCCAGGAGTCGTCGTACCTGAAGAAAGACGTCATCAACATCGGCATCAGCCTCGCGCTGGGCACGGTCGTCGCGCTCGTCGACTACCGGGCCCTGCGGGCCTACGTGCCGTTCGTCTACCTCGCCTCCTGCGTGGGGCTGGTCGCCGTGCTCTCGCCCCTCGGGTCGACGATCAACGGGTCGCACTCGTGGATCCGGCTCGGCGGCGGCTTCGAGGTGCAGCCGTCGGAGTTCGCCAAAGTGGCGCTCATCGTCGGGATGGCGATGCTGCTGGGGGAGAAGCGAGACGGGGAGAACGTCCCCCGCGACACCGACGTGCTCGCCGTCCTGGGGCTCGCCGCCGTGCCCCTGGGGCTGGTCCTGCTTCAGCCGGACCTGGGCAGCGTGATGGTGCTCGTCGCGATCCTGCTCGGCGTGCTCGCGATCTCCGGCGCCCGCGCGCGGTGGATCGTCGGGCTGATCCTGCTCGGGATCGTCGGCGCCTTCCTGGTGGCGCACCTGCACATCCTGAAGGACTACCAGCTCGAGCGGTTCAAGGCGTTCGCCAACCCGACTTCGGGCGGCAGCGGCTACGGCTACCAGACCCAGCAGGCCCGCATCGCGATCGGCGCCGGCGGCCTGCACGGCACCGGGCTGTTCCAGGGCAGCCAGACCAACGGCCACTTCGTGCCCGAGCAGCAGACCGACTTCATCTTCACCGTCGCGGGGGAGGAGCTCGGCTTCATCGGCGCCGGCACCCTCGTGCTGCTGACGGGCGTCGTGCTCTGGCGCGGCCTGCGGATCGCGAGCCAGGCGCAGGACATGTTCGGCCGGCTGATGGCGACCGGCGTCGTGTGCTGGCTGGCGTTCCAGAGCTTCGAGAACATCGGCATGTCGGTCGGGATCATGCCGCTCACCGGACTGCCGCTGCCGTTCGTGTCCTACGGCGGTTCGTCGATGTTCGCCACCTTCATGGCCGTCGGGCTCCTGCAGAGCGTGCACATGCGCTCGCGAGGATCCTGACCGCGCCGACGTACCCTGGGGTCTGTCCGCCCTGTCTGCCGGAGGGTCCCCGCAATGCCCGTCGAGAACGTCTTCGCGCGTCTGGAGCCGCTGCTGCCGCGGGTGCAGAAGCCGGTGCAGTACGTCGGCGGCGAGCTCGGCGCGGTCGTCAAGGACTGGGACGCGGCGGCCGTCCGGTGGGCGCTGATGTACCCCGACGCCTACGAGGTCGGCCTGCCCAACCAGGGCCTGCAGATCCTCTACGAGCTGCTCAACGAGCAGCCCGACGTGCTCGCCGAGCGCACCTACGCGGTCTGGTCCGACCTCGAGGCGCTGATGCGCGAGCACGCGGTGCCGCAGTTCACCGTCGACGCCCACCGGCCGGTCGGCGCGTTCGACCTGCTCGGCGTCAGCTTCCCGACCGAGCTCGGCTACACCAACCTGCTCACCGGTCTCGACCTCGCGGGCATCCCGCTGGCCGCCGCCGACCGCACCGACGACCACCCGATCGTCGTCGCCGGCGGGCACGCGGCGTTCAACCCCGAGCCGATCGCCGACTTCATCGACGCCGCCGTGCTCGGCGACGGAGAGGAGGCGGTGCTCGCGATCACCGACGTCGTACGCCGGTGGAAGGCCGAGGGTCGGCCCGGCGGACGTGTCGAGCTGCTCTACCGGCTCGCCACGCGCGGCGGCTGCTACGTCCCGCGCTTCTACGACGTCGACTACGCCGCTGACGGGCGCATCGCCCGGGTCGCGCCCAACCGTGCCGGTGTCCCGGGTTTCGTCAGCAAGCACACGGTCATGGACCTCGACGCGTGGCCCTACCCGAAGCAGCCGCTGGTGCCGCTCGCCGAGACCGTGCACGAGCGGTTCAGCGTCGAGATCTTCCGCGGCTGCACCCGCGGCTGTCGCTTCTGTCAGGCGGGCATGATCACCCGGCCGGTCCGCGAGCGCTCGATCGACACGATCGGGCAGATGGTCGAGACCGGCTTGTGCAACAGCGGCTTCGACGAGGTCGGCCTGCTCAGCCTGTCCAGCGCCGACCACTCCGAGATCGCGCAGATCACCAAGGGCCTGGCCGACCGCTACGACGGCACCAACGTCGGCCTCTCGCTGCCCTCGACGCGGGTCGACGCGTTCAACATCGACCTGGCCAACGAGCTGTCCCGCAACGGCCGCCGCTCGGGGCTGACGTTCGCGCCGGAGGGCGGCTCGGAGCGGATGCGCAAGGTGATCAACAAGATGGTCACCGAAGACGACCTGATCCGCACGGTCTCCACCGCTTACGGCAACGGCTGGCGGCAGGTGAAGCTCTACTTCATGTGCGGCCTGCCGACCGAGACCGACGACGACGTGCTGCAGATCGCCTCGCTCGCGCAGCGGGTGATCGCCGCCGGTCGCCAGGCCGCCGGTCGGCGGGACATCCGCTGCACGGTGTCGATCGGGCCGTTCGTGCCGAAGCCGCACACGCCGTTCCAGTGGGCCGCGCAGCTCGACCACGCGACGGTCGACGCCCGGCTGCGCGCGCTCAAGGCCGCGATCAGCGCCGACAAGGAGTACGGCAAGGCCATCGGGCTGCGCTACCACGACGGCCGGCCGGCGATCATCGAAGGCCTGCTGTCCCGCGGCGACCGGAGGATCGGTGCGGTGATCCGCCGGGTCTGGGAGGACGGCGGGCGCTTCGACGGCTGGCACGAGCACTTCTCCTTCGACCGGTGGGAGCGCGCCTGCGCCGACGTGCTCGCGCCGCAGGGGGTCGACCTCGACTGGTACACGACCCGCGCCCGCGACGAGGACGAGGTGTTGCCCTGGGACCACCTCGACGCCGGCCTCGAGAAGCGCTGGCTGTGGGACGACTGGACCGACGCCCGGGCCGGCCGCGAGGTCGACGACTGCCGGTGGACACCGTGCTACGACTGCGGCGTCTGCGGCAGCCAGGGCACCGAGATCCAGATCGGCCCGACCGGGCGCACGCTGCTGCCGCTCACCGTCGTCTGAGACCCGTGCCGCGCCAGCCCGACGGGCCACCGCCCGCCCCGGTCGTGCAGCGGTTGCGCGTGCACTACGCCAAGCGTGATCGGCTCCGCTTCACCAGCCACCGCGACTTCCAGCGGGCGCTCGAGCGCGCCCTGCGGCGGGCCGGGGTGCCCGTGGCCGTCTCCGCCGGGTTCACCCCGCACCCCAAGATCTCCTATGCCGGCGCGGCGCCGACCGGCGTCGCGAGCGAGGCGGAGTACGTCGAGATCGGACTGCAGGTCCGCATGCCGCCGGCGGAGGTCGGCACCCGGCTCGACGCGGCCCTCCCGCCCGGCCTCGACGTGGTCGAGGTCGTCGAGGCCGCCGCACCCGGGTCGCTCGCCGACCGGCTCCAGGCGTCGCACTGGCGGATCACCCTCGGCTGCCCGCCCGAGGAGGTCGGCCGCGCGGTGGCCGCATTCCTCGCCGAGGCGACCGTCACGGTCGAGCGGATCACCCGCGACGGCCGCCGCCCCATCGACGCCCGCGGGGCCGTCGTCAGCGCGTCCGTCGCCCGGGGGACCGGCGCGTCGACGGGCGGCGAACCGGATTCGGAACATCACTGTGCGACAATCGACCTGGTCGTGCGGCACACCATTCCCGCTGTGCGACCGGACGACGTCCTGGCCGCGCTTCGTCAGGCAGCGGGCCTCGTGCCGCCGGAGCCTCCTTACGTGATCCGGCTGGCGCAGGGTCTGCTCCGCGAAGACGGCCGGATCGCCGACCCCCTCGCGCCGGACCGCGAGGCCGTGACTGCCGACACGGCACCCGCCCCGACGCCCCCAGACATGTGAGCTGCTCCCGTGCGGCAGCGTCGCCGAGGCCCCGGCCTTGGTGAGGCGCCCGGGGGCGTGACGGGAGACCGACCCGATGGCTGACGACCAAGCCACCACCCCCGACGCCGCCGACGCGGGCGACAAGAAGCCCGCCCGCCGACGGCGTACGACGAAGTCCGCGGCCGCAGCACCGGCCGACGCCGCAGCGACGAGCGCGCAGCCGACCGCGCCCGCGGCTCCCGCGACCGACCAGGCACCGCCCGACGCGGCCGCCGACGCACCGGCCGCACCCGCTCGCCGTCGTCGCCGGACGACGGCGAAGGAGACCGCCGAGGACGCCCGCGACGGTGCCGAGGCAGGCGCCCAGCCCCCAGCCGGCCCGGTGGCCGCCGCCACGGTGATCTTCCAGGCGCCCGAGCCGGTGGCTGCACCGTCCGCCGGACCCAGGGCCGACGACGAACCGGCTGCGGCATCGCCGCCGCGGCGGCGCCGCCGCCCTGCCAACGCACCCGGCGAGGAGGGGGCCGAGTCAACCGCCCCTCAGACCGCCACCGTGGACGCGCCCGCACCGGAGCCGGCGGCGACCGGTCGCGACAGCGACGGCGAGACCTCCGAGGGCCAGGAGCCCGGCGAAGGCACCGGCGCCAGCCGCCGACGCCGGCGGGGCCGTCGCGGGGGCGGCCGCTCCAAGGCCGCCGCCGAGGCGGCGGGCGAGGGCGAGGGTGATGAGGCGACCCCGGCTGCCGCAACGGCCGGCGCCGATGCGGCCGCCGACGAGGCTGCCGCTGACGCCGACGAGGCCGAGACCGGCGAAGGCGACGGCACCGGCACCCGCCACCGCCGCCGCCGGCGGCGTGGCCGCGGTAGCGGCTCGGGCGAGGGCGGTGCCGACGGCGAGACCGCAGCCGAGACCCGGACCCGCGACGTCGACCCCGACGACGAGATCCGCGGCATCAAGGGCTCGACGCGGATGGAGGCCAAGCGCCAGCGCCGCCGCGAGGGGCGCGAGTCGAGCCGCCGTCGCCCGCCGGTGCTCAGCGAGGCGGAGTTCCTGGCCCGCCGCGAGTCCGTCGAGCGGGTCATGGTCGTGCGCCAGGGCAAGGACCGCACTCAGATCGCCGTGCTCGAGGACGGCGTGCTCGTCGAGCACTACATCACCCGCTCCGAGCACACGTCCTACGTCGGCAACGTCTACCTCGGCCGCGTGCAGAACGTGCTGCCCAGCATGGAGGCCGCCTTCGTCGACATCGGCAAGGG